>NZ_JHZW01000002.1:2295000-2306468 GCF_000688315.1 Maribacter sp. Hel_I_7
GATAGTCCTTTGACCTTAGTTTTATACAAAGTCCATTTATTTGGAAATGATTTTCCAAAAGCAATCCAAAATTCTTCACGTAATTTTCTAGAGTCTTCTTTACTGAACATTTATAAAAAATATGCGATTGTTATTCCTAGTATAATTACTAGTAACTTCCTTAAATTGAATTTATGACCTTCAGAACTTTCAAATAATATTACGGTAGAGATATGTAAAAATACTCCTATTACTAAAGCATTTAGATAAACACCGTATGTAGATAATAAATCAATGGTATGCGCTAAATAGGTACCTAAAGGAGTCATTATGGCAAACAATACCATAAAGAGTCCGGCTTGCACTGGCTTTAAATTAGAACCTAAAAGGAAAATACTTAATATAATCGCTATTGGAATTTTGTGAATTAGAATTCCATAAATAATAGTATCATTAGTACCTATTGGAAGACCTTCAAGAAGTGAATGAATACAAAGACTGATAAAGAGTAACCATGGAAAATTTTGACTCTCTTTTGATATGTGTACATGACCGTGTTCTGCCCCTTTAGAGAAGAATTCTAAAAATATTTGAAATAGTATTCCTAACATTATGAAAACTCCAATTGACTTTGAATCAATAGTTGAATAAACTTCAGGTAGCATTTCAAATATTGTAAGTGCTAAAAGAAAAGCACCACTAAATGCTAGTAAAAGTTTAAAGGTTTCATTTTTTTGTGGCTTAGCTATAAAGACAAAAAGAAAACTAATTAACACTCCTAGAATTGGTAAAATATAAATCATGCAGATGCTAATTAAGCTTTTAGAAAAGGAAATAGGTCATTAATTAAACTAGCGTCAAAATTAGCGTATTTTTGCGGTACGAGAAAAGATGAATATGGGTAATAATTTTAAAATGGTCGCTAAGACCTTATTTGGTTTTGAAGAGCTTTTGTCTAAGGAACTTAGAAATCTTGGTGCCAGCAATGTTGTAGAGGGAACTAGAAATGTATCTTTTGAAGGTGATACGGGGTTTATGTACAAAGCAAATCTTTGTTTGAGAACAGCTATAAAAATTATTAAACCTATTCATTCATTTCGTGTTAGGGATGAAAATGACTTATATAAAAAGATATATGCAATGGAATGGACAGAATATCTTTCTGTCAGTGAAACATTTGCTATTGATGCCACGGTAAATTCAGAACAGTTTACGCATTCATTATATGTCTCTCAAAAAACTAAAGATGCAATAGTAGATAAATTTAGAGATACTGATGGTACTAGACCGGATGTTGATGTAAAGGATCCAGATTTGCGTATAAATATTCATATCCACAATAATGATTGTAATGTTTCTTTAGATAGCTCTGGTACTTCATTACACAAAAGGGGATATCGTACAGCAACAAATATTGCGCCTATAAATGAAGTCTTAGCTTCTGGATTACTTTTATTAAGTGGTTGGGATGGACAAAGCGATTTTTTAGATCCAATGTGCGGTAGTGGAACTATGTTGACAGAAGCTGCTATGATTGCTTGTAATATACCTGCAAATATTAATAGGAAAGGTTTCGCATTCGAAAAATGGACTGATTTTGATGCTGAACTATTTGAAAAGATTATAGACTCTAGCTTAAAGAAGACCAGAGAGTTTCATCATAAAATTATTGGTTATGATAAAGCGCCTTCTGCAGTAAGAAAAGCCCAAGATAATATTGACAATGCTAACCTTACGGATTATATAACTGTTGAACGAAATGACTTTTTCAAAACAGACAAACCAACAGAAGGAACGCTACATATGTGTTTTAATCCACCATATGGTGAACGATTAGATATAGATATGGAAAACTTCTATAGCGCTATAGGAGACACTTTAAAACAAGGATATCCTGGTACAAATGCTTGGTTTATAACCAGTAATTTACCTGCTTTAAAGTTTGTTGGGCTAAGACCTTCTCGTAAGATTAAAGTGTTTAATAGTCATTTAGAATCTCGTTTGGTGAAATATGAGATGTATGAGGGTAGCAAGAAGGCAAAATATCAAAAAGGGAACGAAGAATGAAACCTAAGCATAAAGTTTTAATATATAATTTTTTAGGTTTTGCCAGTCTCTTTGTTTTGTTTCGCTTTGGCTTACAAGTATTACTAACAATAGACTCTTTCTACCTAGCTGTAATTTCAGCTATTGCGGCTTCTTTTTTAGCTCCAAAATTTGCCATTACTAAAATTGACGGCATAGAGAAGATTGTAATGAAATGGATTTTTGTAAAAGGGTTTAAAATATTATAAACGCTCTTTTGGTCTTGGTGGGTCTTGTGGAGGTGCCGATTCTTCAATTTTTTTCTTAACCTTATTTTTCTTTTTGTAAAGAGGTAAGAAATAAGATATGCTGTAATTGTATCCAACTCCAAAATTACTGTCCCAAGTTACTTTGTTAAACCCTGGTACATAAAGATTAGGGAAGCGCTCGTCTTCTTTTTGGCTTAATATAAGACCTAGGCGTATACTGGCACCCATATATACATTTGATATTACTTCTATTTTAGTACCAAAAACAGCCTCAATCCAAGTGGCAGAAAGTCCTGAAAATTTTTCGGGCACATCAGAGCCGTTTGCAAAACCATCTGGATTCCAATATCTATTCGTATCAAAGTATTGATAATTATTTAATGTGTTTTCAAAGGTGCTAAATGCTAGTCTAGCGCCCATGTAAATTAAATTATGCTCACCGTACCAGTTAGCATATGTATTTTTGTTTACACCTAGTTTTAGATAATTACCAGAAGTAGTAAAATTGTAAAGATCTTCTTGTCTGGTTTTTTCTTCATTTCCAAGTTCAGCAGCTAGATATAAATTCTGATTTAATCTGTAATCCGCAACTATTTCAAAACCTTTATAATTATCATCTAAAGCACCAGTAATGATTCTACTTAAATCTATACCTAACCCTAGACCATAAGATTGTTTATACTCTAACGTATCCTTTGGATTTAAATCTATGGGCTTACTTTGACTAAGTGCTAAACAAGAACATAGTAGAAATAAAAGATTAATGAAAAATCTTGACATGTGTAGAATCTGAGTTTGTGACTAGGGATTGTGTTATTTCAATATCTTGAATCCAGTTATTATCATCGGCAGTAAGGCTTCCTTGTAATTCATCATAATTGACAACAAAACCACATCCGCGAGATAGAAAATCTTCTAAACGGTTATAGGAAAAAGTAATGGTATCAACGTTTCCAGTTTCTGTGCCATCCTCATTTTCAGCAGAACTGCTAATCAATATAAAACTTGTAGCATCTTCATCTGTTTTTAAAGGAATGGATATTGTACTTACCGTACTTCTATCTGTTACAGTATTGACAGTAACATTTTGTCCAACACCTACAGCTCTTAAAGTGGTAACTTCTTTTAAAGCAGAAGTATCTGTAACATCGTAAAATTCTATAACCAAAAGAGGAGTATCTCCCTCAACACAGATATCATCTTTCTCACATGATGATGCGAAGATAATACCTAGGAAAATTAATAATCCGATTTGAAATCTTCTCATTTTAAACTTTCTTTTCTAAAAGTACAACATTTTCTACGTGATGAGTCTGTGGAAACATGTCTACTGGCTGAACTTTAGTAATTGTATACATCTCTTTCATTAATTCTAAATCTCTAGCCTGCGTAGCGCTATTACAACTAACATAAACTACTTTTTTAGGAGCGATGTTTAGTATTTGCTGAACAACGTCTTTATGCATACCATCTCGTGGAGGGTCAGTAATAATTACATCTGGCACACCATTTTGAGTAATAAATTGTTCGTTGAATACATTTTTCATATCACCAACAAAGAAATCTACATTCTCGATATTATTACGGACTGCATTTGCTTTTGCATCTAAAATAGCTTCAGGAACAGATTCTATACCGACCACCTTTTTAGCCTTTTTGGAAACAAATTGTGCTATAGTACCGGTACCTGTGTAAAGGTCATATACCAATTCATCACCTTTTAAATCGGCAAAATTTCTAGTTATTTTGTATAATTCGTAAGCTTGTTCAGAATTAGTTTGGTAAAAGGATTTTGCATTAATTTTAAACTTCAACCCCTCCATTTCTTCAAAGATATGGTCCCTACCAGCAAAACAAATGATTTCTTGATCATAAATAGTATCATTCTGTTTTGGGTTAATCACATATAATAAGGATGTAATTTCAGGAAATGTTTTTGAAAGATGATTTAAAAGTAATTCTCTCTTTTCTTTATCATTTTCAAAAAACTGAACCAATACCATAATTTCACCGGTTGATGTGGTACGTATCATTAAGGTACGCAACATGCCGTGCTGATTTCTTGGATTAAAAAAAGTCAACCCGTTTGCAGTAGCAAATTTTTTTGTTTCTAGTCGAATAGCATTTGATGGGTCTTTTTGTAAATGACATTTTTCTATGTCCAAAATTTTATCCCACATTCCAGGAATATGAAATCCTAATGCATTTTTATCTTCTATTTGATTGTCAGACTTTATTTCATCTAAAGTTAACCAGCGACTATCTGAAAAAGAAAATTCCATCTTATTTCTATAGAAATATTGCTTTTCTGAACCGAGAATAGGGGTTAATTCTGGTAAATCTAAATGACCTATCCTTTTTAAATTATTTTCTACTTCTTTTTGTTTGTAAAACAATTGGTGCTCATAGCCCATATCTTGCCATTTGCAACCGCCACATATATTGAAATGTTGGCAAACAGGTTCTACACGCTTGTCTGAAAGGGAGTGGAAATTTGTTGCGATTCCCTCAAAATATGCTTTACGTTTTTTGGTCGTTTGTACATCAACCACATCGCCTGGTACGGTGTTAGTTAAAAAGATAACTCTTCCGTCAGGTGCTTTACCAATAGTTTTACCTTTTGCTGCTGCATCTGTAACGGTAACGTTTTCAAAAACTAGTCGCTTTGTCTTTTTTCGCATAGCGCAAAAGTAAGCATCCGTTTGCATTTATTATAACAATTACATACACTTGGGTCTATTAATTTTAGTTAAATATGACTTAGTTTATTTGACTATAGATTGTTATTTACAATAGAAATTAAAAAAGTCAAGACACCTTAAATTAAGGTTTCTTGACTTTTAGGATAAAGGTAATTGTGTTTTTTTACTATTTATTTTTGTTGAATTTATTCAAAATTCTTTCCATCTGTTTTCCTGCAGCTTCTCTACCGCCAAGACCAAAAGAAAGGGCTATTGTAACGGCGATTGTACCCAAGGTAATACCAAATGCCATGTTTATAATATCATCTCCGATTCCCATTGTTTTAAGTCCCATAGCCAAGAATATTGCTAAAATGCACATTCTTACGATTGATGCAACAAAAAGATTATTTTCATCTTTAGCCATTGTTTTATGCGCAATAGATGCAATCCAATTTCCTATAATTAAGATGACTAATCCAAAAAGAATATTACCAGAAACACCCACTAACGTATCAAGCACTTCTGTTAATTTTTGGAATTCTAATTTTTCTAAAGCTGTAGTAATACCAAAAAGTACTATGAAGAAGTAGACAATATTTCCTATTAATTTAGGTAGGTTGGTATTAGAAGAAACGCTACCTAAATTCATCCTGTTAATAATACCATCTAAATTTAAGCTTTCTAATAAATCAGTAACTAACCCAGAAACAAATTTACCTCCAATTACAAAGATTAAAAGTATAAGAACAGCTACTACAATTTTAGGGATGGCATTGAAAAATTGTTCTAGCATATGAGTTGCCGGTACAGAAATAGCATCCATATTCAATATATTCAAAGCAGTAATTAACAAGGGTATAAATATGAAAATAAAAACTACCTTTTTAAGAATGTTGACTAAATCTAAATTTTCTGGTAGTTTTAATTTAGGCACAAAACTCTGTATTGTTTCCCCAGAGAGCCCGACTAGCTCAGAAACTATAGTAGCTAGCATATAACCTATGTAACCTACTAAACCAGCACCTACAATATTAGGTATGTAGCCTGTAAATCCATTAAGTAGATTTTTTACAGGATCTAGAACACTGGTCATACCTAGTTTTTCTAAGGCTAGCATAAAAACAAAAATCATTATAAAAAAGTAAACTAGTTTACCGATAAATGAGGAGAGTTCAATTTTGCCTGACCCTAGTTTACTGTCAATATTGGTTCTTTTAATTAATTTGGTAATTAGTCTTTTTACAAACCCTGCAATAAACCATCCAATTATCAGTATCAATATTGCACCGATCGTACTCGGTAAAAAATCGCCAACTGAATTTGAAAGGCTAGACATCATGTTCTCTAAATAATTCATAGTGTTTTTTTTATATAATAAATTGGTTGTATTAAGTAGGACACAAATTTTTGTTAAAAGTCACATTTTACAGTACTTCATAGGGATTTTTCGATTTTAAGGTGATTCAAAAAAAATATTTGTTAAGTTTGTAACTCTACAAGGATGATTTCTCTCCCACGCTGAATTTTCGACTCTTCGAAAGGAAAAAGGTATAGAAGGAATTGCTAAAGTTTTATTTAAAGTAATTTTTACCATGTCAATTTTAGAAAACATCTCTTCTAAGGATGCTATCGCATTAGAAGAAAAACACGGAGCCCACAATTATCACCCACTACCTGTAGTATTAAGTAAAGGTGAAGGTGTATTTGTTTGGGACGTTGAAGGAAAAAAATATTATGATTTTCTTTCTGCATATTCTGCAGTAAACCAAGGTCATTGCCATCCAAAAATTGTTGATGCAATGACAGAACAAGCAAAAACTTTGTCATTGACGTCTAGAGCATTTTATAATGATATGCTAGGCAAGTATGAGAAATATGCTACTGAAACTTTTCATTTCGATAAGCTTTTACCAATGAATACTGGTGCAGAGGCTGTAGAAACTGCACTGAAGATTTGTAGAAAGTGGGCTTATGAAAAGAAAGGGATAGCTGAGAATAATGCGGAAATAGTTGTTTGTGAAAATAATTTTCACGGTCGTACTACAACTATAATTTCTTTTTCTAACGATCCTGTTGCCCGTAAGAATTTTGGACCATATACTGACGGATTCATTAAAATAGCGTATGATAATTTAACGGCTTTAGAAGAGGTTTTAAAATCAAACTCAAATGTTGCAGGTTTCTTAGTTGAGCCAATACAAGGTGAGGCAGGGGTTTACGTACCTTCTGAAGGTTATTTAAGCGGAGCAAAAGCATTATGTGAAAAGTATAATGTATTGTTTATTGCAGACGAAGTACAAACAGGTATTGCTAGAACAGGTCGTTTATTAGCTACTTGTGGTAATTGCTCTTGTTCAGATAAACACTGTAGTGGAACTCCAGAAATTAAGCCAGATATTTTAATTTTAGGAAAAGCTTTGTCCGGTGGTGCTTATCCAGTTTCAGCAGTTTTGGCAAATGATGCTATTATGAATGTTATACGACCAGGAAACCATGGTAGTACCTTTGGTGGTAACCCAATTGCTGCTGCTGTTGGTATGGCTGCTCTAGAAGTGGTAAAAAATGAAAAGCTTGCAGAAAATGCATTTGTATTAGGTGAACTTTTTAGATCAGAGTTGAATAAATTCATACCAACTACAGATTTAGTAAACAGTGTTCGTGGTAAAGGTCTATTAAATGCAATTCTTATTAATGACAGTGAAGAGAGCTCTACAGCTTGGGATATATGTATGGCATTAAAGGAGAATGGATTGTTGGCGAAACCAACACATGGTAATATAATTCGTTTGCACCACCTTTGGTAATGACTAAAGAAGAGCTACTAGATTGTGTTTCAATCATTATTAAAACACTGAAAGAGTTTAAACAATAGAAATAAAAAATCCCCGATGTAAATCGGGATTTTTTTGTTTGTAATTTTTCTTCTATTGAAAATCGGCTGATGCAAATATTGCTATAATTAAACCGAAATAGACTATAGAAAGAATTAAAAGGATAATAGCTATTGCAAGACCAATGTAAGATAAAATCCTGCCAGTATTTATATTTTCATATCCTCTATAATTACCAGGGTTATTTTCATAAAACCTTTGTGCCTTCTTCGCATTATTTAAACCAATGATACTGAATATGGCGCCAAAAGGACCACAACAGAAAATGGATAAAACAATGGATAAAATTCCAAAAGTTAAAGCGTTACTAGAACCTGGTATTTGTTGATATTCTGAATTGTTCATTTATTCCATTGGTATTCCAAGTTGTTCATAATTTCAGAGGTTTGTTCTATATATGCATCCCAACCACCCATAGAAACTATTGAGTATACCGTCCATACTAGAGAAAGTACTCCAAGACTAGTCCTATTATAGCAACAATTTTAGTTGTCTTAAGAGTACTAAAATTGGAATATTCTTGAGGATTTTCCTGATAAGTTTTAGTGTCTTTGTTTACTAAAATTAATGCAATACCAGACAAAATAACACCTCCAATACCAGCACTTACACAGCAGCATAAAAAAGATACGATACTTAAGATAAGAGCGATAGTTACATTAGGTAATTTTTGTTGTTCCATAATTTAAAGGTTTAGTTAAATGAATTTTAAAATGTAATTGGTCAATATAAAACCTACGGTACTTACCATAAGTGTAATCGTAATTGTATTTGAATGTTTAAAGAATAAATTTTATTGAGCCCTAAAAAACCAAAAAGTAGTAACATAGGGTAAATAGCTGGGTACATTAAAAAAGCAGAAACAAACTCGCCTTTTATTAAAAATAGCAATGATCGTTGTAACCCACAGCCGGGCAATCAACGCCTAATATCTGTTTTGTAAAACAGGAAGCATAAAACTTTCTAATCCAAAAAAATAATTAATGCCTTAAGGCGCATCTTTAAATAAATTAATAGTCCGAAAATTACCATTATTTTTGTGTATTCAAAACAAAAACATGTCTCATTTTAAGATTGGCGATACCGTAGAAACAATTGACGATGTCATAAAAGGCGTAGTTAAGTCTATAAATGATCGCAGTGTCACCATTTTAAGTGATGATGGTTTTCCGTTAACTTTTGATTTTAAGGAGTTGGTTTTAATTTCTGACGATATTCATGTTTCCAACTATGAAATTGCCAAAATCAAGAAAGAAAAAGAAATTCCTAAAAGAAGAAAAACTACTGTTTTAAGAACAAAGGAGCGTACTGCTCCTAAAATGGAGGTTGATTTACACATTAATCAATTAGTGAAAAATCCAAAAGCGATTAGCAAATTTGATATGTTGAATTTACAGTTAGATAGTGCAAAAAGACAACTAGATTTTGCTATTAGTAAGAGAATTCAGAAAATTGTTTTTATACATGGCGTAGGTGAGGGGTGCTGAAAGAAGAGTTGGGTTATCTTTTTAGAAAGTATGATAACGTTAAGTACTATGATGCGGACTACCAAAAATATGGGCTAGGGGCAACAGAGGTTTACGTCTTTCAAAATTTTTAAATTAACCGGCTGTAGTAGTAACGGTACCAAATTCACTCACTTGCAAATCGGTAATTCTACTTCCGTTTTCGTTTAAAAATGTAATTCCACTTAGTTGAATAGTATGGGTGAATGTTATGCTATCTTCAGTAGTAGTGGTGATAGTAATACTTCCGCCTTCTGCTTCAATTTCTTCTAAAACTGTTGGTGTAAGTGGTGGTGGCGAATCACAGAAATAAGTACTGGTTACTGTCTCTGAAAATATACGGTAGCTTATTTGAGAGCTGCCAGGAACAGCACTAGTTAATTCTGTAGTACTAACTTCATTTTTTAAAAGCCCACTAGGCAATGTTACTATTAAAGCTTCATCACCATTTATTTTAAACAATACATTTTCGGTTGAGACAGATACTGTATCACAACTTTGAACGGTTTCTATACTATCAAAATCTACGGTTTCTATTTGTAATTCACCATCATTACATCCAAAGAGCAAAATTGAACAACCAATTAAAAGGTATTTTTTCATAATTCAAATTTAATTTAAAATTTGGAAATCTGTCTGTAGCATCACAGTCATTTATGGGTTAATTAACTATTTTTGTGCTTTATTTATTTTTAGAGTATGCTTATATGAAACATGTATATTTAGATAATGCCGCCACTACACAAGTTCACCCTAATGTAATTGCTAAAATGCAAGATGCCTTAGGTACTTACGGAAACCCTTCTTCTACACATAGTTTTGGAAGAACGGCTAAAACTGCTATTGAAAGTGCGCGTAAAACAATCGCTAAATATATTAATGCGCAACCGTCAGAAATTATTTTTACTTCTGGTGGTACAGAGGCAGATAATATGATTATTAGATGTGCCGTACGTGATTTGGGTGTAAAGACTATAATTACTTCTAGAATTGAGCATCATGCAGTTTTGCATACTGTAGAAGAATTAGAGCAAAAAGCTGCAATTCAATTATTATATGTTGATTTGGATGAATATGGTAATCCAGATTTGGCACATTTAGAAATACTTTTACAAAAAGATGATTCTAAAAAATTGGTAAGCTTAATGCATGTCAATAATGAAATAGGAAATAAAATTGATTTAGAAGAAATTACTCTTTTGTCAAAAAAATACGGCGCACTGGTTCATTCAGATACCGTTCAATCATTAGGTCATTATAATTGGGATGTAAAAGCATTTCCTATTGACTTTTTAGCTGCTGCCGCTCATAAATTTCACGTTCCTAAAGGCATTGGTTTTGCTTTTATTCGTAAAAACTCTGGATTAAGCTGTATGATTTCTGGTGGTTCGCAAGAACGAGGGCTAAGAGCTGGTACAGAATCATTCCATAACATTGTTGGTTTAGAAGAAGCTTTTATACATGCGTATGAGAACTTAGAAGCTGAAAAGAAATATGTTGAAGAGCTTAAGTCTTATTTCATAGCGCAAGTAAAGTCAACTATCCCCAATGCTAAATTTAATGGGCATTCTGGTGATATGGATAAAAGTACTTACACTCTAGTAAATGTATGTTTGCCAATTACAGAAGATAAAGCTATGCTACTTTTGTTTAATCTTGATATGAAAGGAATTGCTTGTTCTAAGGGTAGTGCATGCCAGTCTGGTAGCGATGCCGGTTCACACGTACTTACGCAAATACTATCTGCTGAAGATATGAAAAAGCCATCTGTTCGTTTTTCATTCTCAACATATAATACAAAAGAAGATATTGATTATACTATTGGGGTTATAAAAGATATTATAGAAGCGTAATTAATTTTTATTACGATCGCGTTTTCTTTCTCTTTCGTATGGGAATTTTCTAATGGCTAATTTCATCATTCGGTCAATAAGGTCTGTAGTGTTTTTACCAGTCTTCTTATTTATTTCTTTCTCGTATTTCCAAAGAAGTTTACCAGAATCGCCATCACTTATTTTAATTCCTATTCTACCATAATTGGCGCCACCAGAGAAATAATCTGTAAAACTAAATTCTGTAGGTATACCATTTGATAATAAAATATTTAAATCTAAA